>NZ_JBFNXR010000053.1:0-42281 GCF_040813635.1 Novosphingobium rhizovicinum
CACAACGCCCACAGGTGACGCGGGGTGGAGCAGCCCGGTAGCTCGTCAGGCTCATAACCTGAAGGTCGTAGGTTCAAATCCTACCCCCGCAACCATCACACACAATCCCACAACCGCTCGGGGCAACCCAGAGTGGCTTTTTTGTGCATATTTTCTGCAGCTTAGCCGCGATTTGCGGAGCTCCAGATCGTCTCTAGGCGGCCCGCCAAATGCCAAGACGTCGATTTGCATCAAGGGGTATTTTGTGGGGTGTCGACCTCAAGGCGTAGGGTCGTCCGCGAGCTCACCGATCTGATCGCCAAGCGCGGCAAGCCGAGCATACATCGCCTCCTCGAAAGCCGATGCAGAACGGCTACGTCGAAAGCATTAACGGTCGGATGCGCGATTAGCTGCTCAACGAAACGTTGTTCCTCAACCTGGACCATGCCCGCGTGGTGATCGCCGCCTGAGCCGACGATTACAACGAGGAGCACTCGGCCTTTGGATACCAGACCCCAGCGATCTTCGCCGCTGAACTGGATAAGCAATGGCCTGCTTCGCTAGGGCTTGGGGCCTCCGTTGCGTCAATGATGATCGAAACGCAATCCATCGCGAGCCCAGCAATTCTCGGCCTGATGAAGGGCGAGCCTCCCACCATTTCCCCCCTGGACCTCTCCGGCAGCCTTTCCGCCTCGGCTAGTCGATGATCGCCGCTCTGGCCTACTCAATCGTTCCGACCGTCATTCACGGACGCCTGAAGCAACCGATGACGGAAATGGCGGGCCTTGCAGGTGTTCT
Source organism: Novosphingobium rhizovicinum (assembly GCF_040813635.1). Classification (NCBI taxonomy): domain Bacteria; kingdom Pseudomonadati; phylum Pseudomonadota; class Alphaproteobacteria; order Sphingomonadales; family Sphingomonadaceae; genus Novosphingobium; species Novosphingobium rhizovicinum. The sequence goes on from NZ_JBFNXR010000053.1 coordinate 778, forward strand.
GGGAATCGGCTTCGGTCGTTGTTGAGCTGACAGCTTTGCTGCACTGGTGATTCCACGGCAAAAATCCTCTGCGCGCGTTCCCGCCAATGAGGCAGATCCGGTTCCGTGTTCCATGCCTCCCGCCCGCTCTTGCCGCTCTTCGGCCTCCTCACGAGCCTTCTGTACCTACACGGCACCGGCCCGCCGTGACGGACTGCTACTCGGTCCTTGAGGAACCGTACTGCTGGCGTCGACGTGAGATAGACCTTGCCTTATCTCGGGATCCCGTGGGCTTCGGAACTGCGCAGCGTATTAATCTGTTTGTTTCGAGAACTCGCAGCGTAGCCCCGGGGCGGGGGGGGGCACGCAATCGGAAATCGTTCGCTGTTCTGGATGGCTCTCGTCGTCTTGATGACGGCAATACTGCTGATGGGCCTGCTGAAGCGTGAGCGGCAGGGCCCCGGTCGGATAGGGTGGGATTCGTTCCTCGTACTGGTGCTCTGGCTGTCGGCTGCCAGTTTGCAAGTATGGTTGGGCTGAGTTGAAGCGCGGGCCGTCGAGGCAAAGTCTCCTCAGAGCGGGTGCTAGTCTGCCCGGTTTTGTCGCCCCTGAGCACATCGGCCGCCTGCCTTCGCCTCTCCCGCGAACACCGGCGAACATCCCGGGGCGTCCACAGTTCGGCTCTATCTCTTCGCATGACCGGCCCCTCTGGTGCTTTGGGAGCTTGAGGGAACGGAGGCCAGCGTGGTGCCTTATTGAGTTCGTGGAGACAAGCCGATGCTCAACCTGAGGGAGACATAGCCGTGACAGAGCAGCAGAGCGGCTCGTCGGGATGTTTGTTGGCAGGCCAATGATCGCTTCGACTGGCACTCGGAACCGAGTTTGCTGCATTTGCGCGAACACGCACCTTCGCGGCAGAAACGAGCCAAGGGCGCTTGCGGTCCCTGGGTTCGAGCACTTCGCGCAAACCAGGTGAAAGCATTGGGTTCTTTCGTGAAGTGGATGGCGCTTGCTCTGGCACTCGTCGTGGCGCCCGCGGCGGCTCAATCCGATCTGGCAACCGTTCGGATTGACGGCCGCGCTGTGTTTCAGGTCGGACCCGGCGCTGAAGAGGGGGACGCCTCCGCGCGAGCGCGACGAGTGGAAGAACGTCTTTCGCCGCTGCTCGGTAATCTGAATGCGCTCGCGCCAGCTACTCCGAGACGAACGGCGAGCGGATGGAGCGTGACGGTTTCGGGAATACCCGTGGTCAATGTCACACCGCGTGACGCCGAGGATGCGTTCACGACGCAACCGGCCTTGGCCCGGCAGTGGGCATCAGCGCTTGACGGCGCCCTGGCGCGCGCCCGCGAGCACCGGCTCGGCTGGGGCGGGCGATTCATTGCGGAGACGCGCGGCTCTGGCGAGGCGGCGATAGGCCGGCTGGCGGAGTCGGTGGGCCGGATCATCCCCAGAGTTCTTGCAGCATCAATCGTCATTGCTGCCTTCTGGCTGCTCGCCCGCGGGGTTCGGGCTCTTCTAAGGCTCGTGTTTCGTAAGACCGTCGAAGATATCACGGTGGAAAGCCTGGTGAAGCAGTTCACCTACTATGCCATCATCACGCTCGGCTTCTTCGTCGCCGTCGATGCGCTGGGCTTCGATCCGACGACTGTCGCAGCTGGCCTCGGGCTTTCCGGCATTGTCCTGGGCTTCGCACTGAAAGACATACTTTCCAACTTCGTCTCCGGCCTGCTGCTGCTGACCTTGCGTCCGTTCCGCATCGGGGATCAGATCGTGGTGGGTGACCTGGAGGGTAGCGTGGAGAAGATCGAACTCAGGGCTACCCGCCTGCGGGCTTATGACGGGCGGGTGATGTTGGTGCCCAACGCCGAAGTGTTCACCTCCCGGATCGTCAACAATACGGCCGATCCGCTGCGGCGTGGTGCGGTTGAGCTATGGCTTGGGTATGGCACCAACGTGAAGGCGGCGCTGGAGGTGATCCGAACGGCGGCAACGCGAGCGTCTGGTGTACTGGACACGCCCGTTCCGGCGGTGCGCATCGACGATCTGGGGCAGGGTGATATTCGCGTGGAAGTGACGTTCTGGGCGGACAGTCAACGTTCGGACTACAAAAACACGGCAGCTGCCGTTCGCGCGGCCGTTCTGGAAGACCTTGTTTCCGCAGGCATCCCCCTTCCTGACCCTGCGGCACGCACGGTCAAGCTCGCAGAGCAGGATAAGGCAGGAGCTTGAAGCTGTGCGGAAGAAGAGGCGTGCGGGTTAGCCTTACGATCTGTCGAACAGCTCCGCAGCCGATGCTGCGGGCGCAAAATCGAGAGGTGAAACTTGAGCATCCCGGATCTCTCGACCTTCTTCGAGGCGCGCCTCGACAGCGAGCGCGATGTCGCTCGTGTGACTGGGTCTGGCTCAGCGGCGCAGATCGCAGTTCCCGGACTGCGCGATCAGCTTCTTGAGCGAACAACTCGGCGTGTCGGGCCAGTTTATCGCGCAATGCTCGTGAAAGCAGAGGGCTCGTGGAGAACCTCGTGTGAGTTCGGCACAATGGACGCAGACCAACAGGCGCCCAGATCTTCCGCGCCCGCTGCGTGAACAGGTGGGCTAATAGCGTGACCCGGCGGAGAGAGGCGCTGCCTCTCTCCAAGTCACGTCGTTCAGCAGGTGCTGACTTACAGGGTGGTAGTCCTGCTCGCGCTGCGCGACCAATGTCCGCGGTGTTCGTGAAGGATCTTTTCGACTTCCAGCCGATTTGCGCCGCTGTCCTCCAGGTCCACGCCCACCCAGTAGCCGCCACGCTGGATTCTCTCATCGAAATAGCGCGCGTCCTCTTCGTCGACGCCATACTTCATCAGTGCGCCGGTCAACCCACCGATGGCGCCGCCGACTACAGCGCTTGTCGCTGCGGCGCTGCCAAACAGGCCTAGCGCCTCGGCTACAGCACCTGCGGCAATAAACGGTCCTACGCCGGGAATGGCGAGTGCCGCTAACCCAGCGACAGCGCCGGCGCCGGCTCCAATTGCCATACCCTTGCCCGTTGCGCTCGCCTTTGTGTCGGTATGCTCATGCTTGTCGTTCCCATGCGCGTGCTCGAAGTCGCTGTCATGCCGGCTGATCACGGAGATCGACTTTTCTCTCACCCCGCGCGAGCGCAGTGCCTGTATAGCCTGTTCAGCTTCGTTCCTGGTGTCGAATATTGCAGATGCTACATTGCGCGTCATATCTGAACTCCTTCAGTTGGTATTCGGAATATACCGGATAATAGGCCCAATGTTTTGTCTGTCAGTTGAGTTCCCGTAATCGGGGTTATCTTGCATGTTCAGCATCTAACATGATGCATATCTCTGGATGTTCGAAATAATATCCCCGGAACACTGGCTTGGGCAGCCCGTTAACCTTGGGTACAGGAAAAGGAGATGTGACCATGAAACTTCGATTTACCGCTGTGGCAGCTTTGGCCACCCTGGCGGCGTGCGCAGATGATGCGACGCCTACTCAGGAGCAGCGTGCGGAGCAGCTCGAGGAGCGGGCAGACGCCGTGGAGCAAGCTGGCGATCAGCGCGCCGAGAGGATCGACGAGAGAACCGACGCTCGCGCCGAGGCTCTGAACGAACGAGCCGACGCGCTGGAAGAAGGTGAGGTTCCCGTCGGTCAAGCTGCAGGTGCGGTGTCGAACATGAACGCCCGCACAACTCCGGCTGGGGTTCAGTCGGGGCGTGACAACCCTGCCGGCGCGCTTCCTCCTGCGGCTACCGGCACGCCTCCTGCTAATGCCGCGGGTGCTGGCGAAAACGGCTGACGCCATGCCATCACAGGGGCGCTACAAGAAGGTGACAATGCGCCTTGGCGCCACCGTGATGCTTGCCGCTCTCTCGGGGCTGGCGGTCATCCCTGTGCGGCTGCTCCCGAGCGAAACCAGGGCCGCCGTGGGAACCGGCGGAGATGATGCGCAGGTCGCAGGCCCCGCACAAGTTGCGATCGCCAGATCCGAGCCCGGAAGCCCGCAGGCCGTGGTTGCCCCCGCGATCCAATATCTGGACCCCAGCCTGGCTCCAGATGGGGCTATCGGGCGCGCAACTGGCCGCTCGGACGCACAATCCGTGTTAAGTCACGAGGAGACGTCTGTTCACAACCCGATCTATGCGTCCATGCTCGCGGGCTTACGCGTCTACCGGGAGGTTTGGAGCCGTTTGCCTCAGCTTCAGGTACCCGCCACCGCAGCGCTGCATGCCGGGAGCAGTGGCCCTGCTGTAAATGTCCTGCGCCGCCGCCTCGGAGTGCAAGCTGCGGACAACACGCCCTTCAGCGTGGCGCTGGAAGAGAAGGTGCGCGCTTTCCAGCGCGTGCATGCTCTCCCACCCACCGGAGTGGCGGACGGAGCGACCATCGCTGCCCTCAACCGCGGAAGCGCGCACTACGAAGCTATCATCCTCGCCAATCTGGAGCGCGCGCGTTGGCTGCCGAGGGAAATGGGAGACAAGTTCGTGCTCGTGAACACCGCCGCCGCGCGGCTGATCGGCTACGAGCATGACGCTCCGGCGCTGGAGATGAAAGTGGCGCTGGGCAGCTCCAAGAGGCCAACGCCAGCTCTCGCGGATAAGATCGAAACGATCGTCCTTGATCCTAGCTGGTACGTCCCACCGCACCTCGTACAATCGATCATCGCCCCCAAAGTGCTTGAGAAAGGACTCGCCTACCTGAACGAGAACGGGTTCGTTGTCCTTTCCGACTGGTCAGACACTGCTGTGGAGGCCGACCCAAGCTCCGTAGACTGGCGAGCCGTCCGCGACGGCCGCGCCTATGCACGCGTTCGCCAGAAACCAGGTCCTGCCAACCCGATGGGAGACACAAAGTTCATGTTCCCCAACCGGCTCGGCATCTATCTGCACGACACCCCCAATCACGCCGTGTTTGCTAAAGAGGATCGCTACGTCAGCAACGGATGCGTGAGAGTAGAGAAAGCCGCCGAACTGGCGAGGTTCCTCGTTGGCGAGCCCATGCCAGCTGACGGTAGCGAGATGTCCCGTGAAATCGTGCTGAAAGGTCCTGTTCCCGTCATCACGGCACACTTCACCTTTTGGTGGGACGGCCACAACCCGACCTTTCACAAAGACGTTTACGGCAGAGATCACCCTCTGATCGCGAAGCTGGAGTTGTCTCGTCCATAACACGCGGGCGCCAGCATGAGCGAGCTGCCGTGAAGCGCAAAGCCATCGGCATGAAACGGGTGCTCACCGGCGGTGACCGTATTAGGGCCGCCTTGCGTGAGTAGAGTAGGATTCCCTGATCGCGGGTCGAACCCACGTTCTACCGCCTCAAGGACTTCCGGCGCATACTCAGCCGCTATGAGAGGCGCTCGCGGAAATTCCTTTCAGCCGTGAGCGGTCGCGGTCGCCTTCTGGCTCTTAAGGAGTCTGGGCCCCGAAGATCGTCTCGTTTGGAATCCAAGGCCATCTATTTGCCGAGGAGAAATCCACTTCACAGACAACCTTTTGACATACTCATTATCGGCTTTGTTGCCGCAGACGACTCTCGAAACAAATGCAGAGCGATGACAGCAACGAGCTCCTGCAGCCTAGAGGCTTCATAGCCGTCCAAGACCCTAATTTCCGCCGTTCTGGCTTGGAGCTGGCCGATCAGCGACCCTGGAAGCGCGGCTTTCGCTTTTCGACGAATGCGTTGACGCCTTCGAGGAAGTCCTCGGTGCGACCGGCATCGCGCTGACCTCGCCGCTCGGCGTTCAGAGCCGTTTCGTAGTCACAGTCCAGTGCATCCCAGGCCATGCGCTTGATCATTCCAATCGAACGCGGCCCGTTTGCCAATTGCTTGGCGAGCGTCATGGCTTCTTCGTCAAGCCGCTCGTCTGGTACGACTTTGGTGGCAAGACCCCACTCCAGCGCCGTCTGTGCGCCAATCTTCTCGCCAAGCAGCATCATGCGCATGGCGCGCACTCGGCCTACAGCCTTGGCGAGGAGCCATGTTGCCCCGCCATCGGGCACCAATCCGACGTGGGCGAACGCGCAGAAGAAAAAAGCATTTTCGCTCATCAGAACGATGTCGCCCGCCGCCGCAAGGCCTGCCCCGTAACCCGCTGCCGCGCCCCTGATGGCGGTAACGACGGGCTGCTCCATGCGCTTTATGGCCAACTGCACGGGATTGAATGCGCGGTCGAGTTGTCCGCCGACATCCCGGCGCGGATCGGCCAACATATCCTGGGCGGCAGCCAGGTTGGCTCCCGAACAGAACCCCTTGCCCTCGCCGGTGATGAGCACTGCGCGAGCCTCGTATGCGGCGCGGTCCAGTGCATCGACCAGTTCGTGGCCCATGGCCTCGGTAACGCCATTCATCGTCTTGGGGTCGTTGAGCGAGACCCGCGCGACACCGCCCTGAAGCGAGTAGAGGATGTGCTGGTAAGTCATGACAGCCACTCCTCTCAGACCAGCATGGTGCCGAGGCGCCCGCGCACGATGTCTTCGGCTTCACTGATGATGCGGTCGATCAGTTCCTGACAGGTCGGGATATCGTGGATCAATCCCTGGATCATGCCGGCCCAGAAGATACCCTTGTCCAGATCACCCGTCTGCAACAGCTCGCGCCCAACGGCTCCGGCTACGTAGGGGCGGATATCATCAAAGGTCGCGTCAGGACGCGACGATATCTCGACCACTTTGTCGGACACCGAATTCTTGCCAACCCGCGCTGTGTTCTTGAACTTGCGGAAGATCAGGTTCGTGCCACGCTCATCGTTCTCGATATACTTGAGCTTCACGTTCTCGTGAATTGGAGCTTCCTGGGTTGCGCAGAAGCGAGTGCCCATGTTGACGCCTTCTGCGCCCAACGCCAGCGCTGCGACGAAGCCTCGCGCATCGCCGATCCCGCCAGACGCCAGCATCGGGATCTTCACCTTGTCGGCTGCGGAGGGGATCAGGATCAGGCCGGGAATGTCGTCCTCGCCCGGATGGCCAGCACACTCGAAGCCGTCAATCGAGATGATATCGCAACCATTCCGCTCAGCCGAGAGCGCATGGCGGACTGCAGTGCACTTGTGGAGGATCTTGATGCCGCGGGGCTTCGCCATTTCCCAGATCTCACGAACCTGCTGTGTGCCAGCGGTCTCGATGATCTTCACTCCGCCATCGATCGCGGCCTGAGCATAGCCTTTGTAGTCTGGTGGCAGAATGGTCGGCAGCACGGTGATGTTTACCGCGAAGGGTTTGCTGGTCATTGAACGGCAGCGCTCGATCTCCTCGCGCAGTGCCTCTGGGCTCGGTTGAGTCAGCGCCGTCAAAGTGCCGAGGCCGCCGGCGTTGGAGACCGCACTGGCCAGTTCGGCGTAACCTACGCCCTGCATGCCGCCCTGGACGATCGGATGCTCGATCTCGAGCATCTCGGTGATGCGGGTCTTGAACGCCATCTTTGCCTCTTCCTCCCTCGCGACGCGGCTGGTGTAGTGCCGCGTCTGCAGCCTTTGTCGCCAGCGTGCTCCGGCTGCAAGTCCCAAGTCGCAGCCATGCTCATGGAATACGGTGCGCGGGGAGCGCGAGACAAGTCGCCTTGCACGTTGATATCAGGCGCCACACCCCCCAATTCAGCCTGGCGAAGAAAGAAGGAGTTTTCGGAAAGGTGAATGGACTCAAGACCACCATGCTACTTGCGGCGCTCACTGCGCTGTTCATGGGGCTTGGCTACCTGCTGGGTGGAACCGGTGGCGCGCTGATCGCGCTTGTCGTGGCCGGTGGCATGAACCTGTTCACTTACTGGAACGCCGACAGCATCGTGCTGAAGCTTCATGACGCGCATGAGTTGGATGCCCGCAGTGGTTCAGACCTCTACGCAATCGTTGCTGAGCTGGTCCGCCGCGCGGATATGCCCATGCCTCGCGTTTATCTGGTCAACAGCGACAATCCCAATGCTTTTGCCACCGGGCGCAACCCCGAAAACGCTGCCGTTGCCGCCACCACCGGCCTTCTGCGGATGTGGAACCGCGAAGAAGTGTCTGCCGTCATGGCGCACGAGCTTGGGCACGTGCGTAATCGGGACACGCTCGTGATGACCATGGTTGCAACGATCGCGGGTGCGATCTCGATGCTGGCCAACTTCGGCCTCTTCTTCGGAGGCTCGGGAGGCGAAGGTCGCCCGAACCCCGTGGCGGCAATTGCAGCGGTTTTCATGGCGCCTTTCGCGGCGATGATCGTGCAGATGGCAATTAGCCGCACCCGCGAGTTTGGTGCTGATCGAGCGGGGGCGGAGATTTGCGGCAATCCGCAAGCGCTCGCTTCCGCTCTGGCCAAGATTGCGGGGCCGGCGCAGCATGTTCCCAGCAATGCCGTCATCCGCAACCCGGCAGCCGCGCAGTTGTATATCGTGCCGACGAGCGTATCGGAGCTGTTTTCCACACATCCTGCGACAGAACGCCGGATTGCGGCGCTGCAGGCGATGACACCAGGAGGTCCTCCGGCGCGCCCCCTGACGCAAGGTGCTCGGCGCTCAGCGTTAGATCCCAATCGATGATGACGTTTGCGCTGCAATCAGGGCAGGGCGAACGTCGGGGCGATGATCCGCGCGTCCGGCCATTGCCTCACGCGGTCTGTGGTATACAGTCCGCAACCAGAACCATGACTCGCTAACAAAAGAGGTCCGGGAGTGCTCAAGACACCTGAAGGCGGCGTTCGGTCCGTACCGTTTCCTATTGAAGATCCCGAGCGGATTCCGGCGCAGCGCTATTACGATCAGGCGTTTTACGACGCTGAGGTTGAGCATCTGTGGCCGCATGTATGGCAGATGGCGTGCCGTGAAGAGCAGTTGCCCGAGGTGGGTGACTGGATCGAGTACGAGAACGTCGGCAAGTCTGTGATCGTGGTCCGCACGACCAGCGGGATCAAGGCGTTTCACAACGCGTGCCGCCACCGCGGCGTGCCGATCGCGGGCGGAACGACCGTCGGCTCCTCGCACGCGACTGCCCATGGCAACTGTGCCAAGAGCGGGTTTGTGTGTCCGTTCCACGGCTGGCGCTGGAACATGGATGGCGAGAACACGCTGGTCTACGGCAAGCACCTGTTCTCTGAGAAGCAGCTCAAGGCAGAGGACATCAACCTGATCCCCTGCCGCACCGAAGTGTGGGGCGGCTGCGTGTGGATCAACCACGATGACGATGCGCCGTCGGTGAAGGAGAGCCTGGGCCCCGTCGCCGACCGGCTCGAGGCGCACAACGTCCAGCACCTGAAGGCGGAATGGTGCTACGGCACGGTTCTGCCCGCCAACTGGAAGATCGCCATGGAAGCCTTCATGGAAGGCTACCATGTCATGCAGACGCACCCGCAGCTGCAGCATGCGGCGCCCATGATGTACGATTCCATGTACAAGATTGCGCGACCCGAGGGCGTAAGCGCTTCGGCTGGCGGACCGATGCTCGCGGATGCTGACAAGACTCTGGAAGAGAACATCGACATCCAGATCAAGTCGATGGAACTGTTGAGCGATGGCATGGCGGGCATGATCCACCAGAAGGAAGTGGACATCGCCAAGTCGCTACGAAATGCGACAGAGGGTCTCCCCGAAGACAAGAACATGGCCATCATGATGTGGTTGGGCATGGTCATGCACCAGGTAACAGAACAGCTGAAGGCGAAGGGTGAGCCGATCCCTGACCTGTGCAGCGTGGCGCAGACCGACCCCATCCATGCAGTTGAATTCCTGTTCCCGCACTACTTCCTGCTGCCTTACTTCAGCAGCATGTCGGCCTATCGTATCCGTCCTCTTGGTCCGGAGAGCTGTTTCTTCGAGATCTGGTCTCTGACCTTCTTCCCGGAAGGGCAGGAGCCTGAGCCAGTGATGGAGCCGATCGTGCTGCCATTCGACAGCGCGGACTTCCCGCCTATCCCGCGGCAGGACTATTCTAACATCCCGCTTCAGCAGAAGGGCCTGCATGCCAAGGGATTCGAGTTCATGCGCCTGTCGAAGAGTGTTGAGGGTCTGATCAGCAACTACCAGCGGATCATCGACGGCTACCTGGCCGGCGTCCCGCAGGAGAACCTGGCCAAGGCCAACCATCTGCTTGGCGGAAATTTCGACGGAAACATCGAGGAACTCGGTTTCTGACCGAGGTTCAGGGCGGCAAGCGCTTAGCCATCAGGCGGCGCTTGCTTAGCCTTTGCAGATGTAGTGGATTGAGCAGGGAGCAGCAGCTAGGCAAACTTGCCGCTGCATGACTGCTACGCGATGTCGTCCGTCAAAGCGGCGACGAGCGCACGCACCTTCTTCTGTCTCCATTGCGGTGTCGGGGCGACCAGCCAGTAACCGCGCCGGCACGGTTCTGGTGGTCCGAACTCGCGAGCAACACCGGCACGCTGCATCTCCTGTGCAAGAAGGAGAGGGACGCGCGCCTTTCCAAGCCCGGCCATCGCCGCCGACATGGCTTGACCCGCATCGCTCACCACGAGAGCCGGCGCTTGCTCTCCTTCTCCGCCCGGCGAGGGGTCGCCCGGCCATCCGATCCAGTCCCCCGTTCCGATCTGCACCCGCTCGGCCGTGCCAAGCGGCAAACCTTCGAGATCACCGGGGCCGTCCGTCCAGCGCACGGCAAGGTCAAGGTTAGCCTCGGTGAAATCGGTCATTTCACCATCCACAAGCGCAAACCGCACCTGTGGATTGTCTGCCCGAAATGCCGCCAGGCGCGGCGCAAGCCAAGCAGCGAAGAACTCGCGCGGTGCGGCGATCGTGTAGACGTGGCTGGATTGGCCCGCCTGCATCGCTTGCACGGCATCTTCGAAGTGCAGGAACCCGGTCCGAAGCGCTTCCAGTCCTGCACTCGCCTCGTCGGTAAGTTCCAGGCCCTTGCTGGTCCGGCGGAAGAGAACGACGCCGAGGACGTCTTCAAGCGCGCGGATCTGCTGCCCCACTGCTGCGGGCGTGACGGCCAGCTCGTCTGCCGCGCGGGTGAAGGACAGGTGGCGTGCGGCCGCGTCAAACACGCGCAAGGCGTTGAGGGGCAAGTGCGTGCGCTTCATGGCACCTCACTAGGGTTGCGCGACGACGTCGGCAATGGGGCGAGAACCTCGCCCCATTACGACGCGATCAGATAACCTTGGCTTCACGCAGCGCCTCGACGGCCGCTTCGTCATACCCCAGCTCGCCGAGGACTTCATGCGTATGCTCACCCAGCATCGGCGGGGCGCAGCGGATGGTGGCGGGGCTCTTCGACATCTGGGCCAGAGGGCTCTGGATCAGGTCCACGGTTCCGCTTTCCGCATGGGCGTGGGGGGTGGTGGCGCGAAGGTTGCGGTGCTGAACCTGGGGCTCGTTCCAGACGTCGGGCAACTCATTGTAGCGCGCAGCAGGAATGCCGGCGCCGTCGAGCTTCCCTTGCACATCGGAAACAGTGAACTGTCGGCTCCAGGCGTTGATGATCTCCATCAGTTCCGCGCGATTGGTCTTGCCGCGTTTCAGGTTCGTGTCGAACCGGGGATCGTCGTTGAGTTCGGGCTGCTCCATCAACACCGTCAGCCGGCGCCAGTGCTCGTCTGTGCCTGCCGTCAGATAGATGATGCCATCCGAGCAGTAGATGAGGTCGGCTGGGCCACCGCCGTTGCCACCGTTGCCGAGGCGTGGCGGCGCATTGCCGCTGATCAGGTAGTCCTGCATGATGTGGCTGACCATGGCGACCGAGCTGTCGAGCAGGGCAATGTCGATGTACTGCCCCTCGCCAGTGCGGTTGCGATACATCAGCGCGCCCAGGATCGCGAGCGCGGTATTGTGGCCGGTGACGAAGTCCACGAGGCTGGGTCCCGTCTTGAGCGGCCCGGCGCCCGGCTGCCCGTCCGGAATGCCAGTCACCGCCATCATGCCGCCGGTTGCCTGGAAGAGCCCATCATAACCCGGCAGAGCCGCCATCGGGCCGGTCTGACCGAATCCCGTCACGGAGCAGTAGATCAGCCGGGGGTTGATGGCCTTGAGCGTTTCGTAATCGAGGCCGAACCGCTTCAGATCGCCAACCTTGTAGTTCTCGATCAGAACGTCGGCGGTTTCGACCAGCTTGCGGATGATCTCCTGCCCCTCGGGCTTCGAATGGTTCAGCGTGATGGAGCGCTTGTTGCGATTGGAAACGGTGAAAAAGCTGGAGTGCCGGGTCTCGATGCCATCTTTTCCCGGTACCCATGAGAAGCCGTAACCGCGACCGTCGTCTCCCACGCCGGGGCGCTCGATCTTGATGACGTCGGCTCCCAGGTCTCCCAGGATCTGTGCGCCGACAGGGGCTGCAAACACGCGGCTCATGTCGATCACGCGGATGCCCGCCAGTGCGCTTTTGTCGGTGTTCATCGAATACCCCTCGCAGATGGTTCTGTCGTCTGACTCGGGCGCCTTCCTACTCGCCGCAAGGGAGTGGGTGAAGGGGGTAGCTACCCAACGCTGTTGTTCACTGCCTGCTCGACTGGGCACGGGTGCGCGTCTATCAGGCGCTCACGTCACAGGGCGCCGAGCCCGCAACCAGGAGAGAGACATGATCGGATACGTTCTTGTAGGCAGCAACGACCTGCCCAAGGCGCTCGAATTCTATGACAAGCTCTTGCCGACCATTGGCGCGGCTAAGGTCTTCGATCACCCCAGCGGCGGACGGGTTTATGGCGTATCGGCCGACAAGCCGATGTTCGGCGTGGTTGCGCCCGCGAACGGCGACGCAGCAACCTTCGGCAATGGCACCATGATCTCGTTCATCTGCGATACGCACGAGCAGATCCAGGCCCTGTACGACAAGGCTCTTGAACTGGGCGGCAGCAGCGAGGGCGAACCGGGCTGGCGCGGGCCCGAAGGAGGGTTTTACGGCTGCTACTTCCGCGACCTCGACGGAAACAAGCTGTGTGCATTTCGCACTGGCCCGGCTGTCTGATCAGGGAGGCAGAATTATGGATATGAAGGTTGCCATCATTACTGGCGCGGGCAGCGGAATCGGCCTGGCAACGGCCAAGCTCCTGCACGCAGACGGTTTCGCAATCGTCGGGGTCGGACGCAGCAAGGACAAGCTGGCCACTTTGGAAGCGGAAATCGGGAACCCGGATCATGTGCTGTCGATCAGCGCGGACGTGACGGATCCGGCTGCTCCCAAGAGGATCGTGCAGCAGGCGCTGGATCGTTTTGGCCGTATTGACGCGCTCGTCAACAACGCCGGTGTAGGCAGTCCGAAGCCACTCGACGAAACCGACGATGAGACGCTGGACTACTTCCTCGAGATCATGCTCACGGCGCCGTTCCGCCTTTGCCGTGATGTGATCCCACACCTCGGGCAGGGAGCGAGCGTGGTCAACGTGACTTCCACTTTCGCTCATATCGGAGGACGGCGTGGTGGCGCCTATTCCGCCGCAAAGGGTGGGCTGAAGTCGCTCACTGAGCACATGGCCTGTGAATACGGTCCGCGCGGCATCCGCTCGAACTGCGTAGCTCCCGGCGTGACGATGACGGACATGGTGGCACACCGCTTCGAGGACGAGACGTTCAAGCGCAGCAACGTCGAGACTACGCCGTATCCAAGATTGGCCCAGCCGGACGACATCGCGAATGTGATCGCGTTCCTCTGCCTGCCTGGCAGCGAGATGATCAACGGGCAATCGATTGTCGTCGATGGCGGCTGGACAGCGACAAAGTACCTCTCCCCGCGCGTCACCCGCACAAAATGGGTCGAGCCCGACGAGCAGTGAGGCAGCAGGAGCGGCGCATGCGCGGCTCGGCACCGGCTATGCAGGCGCCGCTCCTGGTCGTTACAGGGAAAGTCTCCGTTTTCTGAATACTTGGCTGTGTTTTCGTTCATCTTCCAGAAAGATGAGGTTGAGCCGTTTTGGGTGAGCGACGAGACTAAGAACCATAAGTACCTCCCGACACTTTACTCTTCGCAGCTGCCAAGGTGAGGCGGCGCAGACCGCGAGAAGATCGCGGACATTTTGGAGAGTATTTATGCGCAAGCTTTTGTTTGGTTCGATTGCTGCCCTTGGTCTCGTTGCCGCTCCGGCGATAGCGCAAGACGCGACGGGCACAGTGGGCGGCGGTGCTGCCGCTTCGACACCGGGAGGCTCGGTCGCAGGCGGCGCCACGGCTGGTGCACAGATGCGAGACCAAGATCGCAAGGATCGTGGCAAGCGTGATCGTCGTATGGACCGGACTGATCGACGTGCTGACACTACCAATTCGGCGAGTACACACGGTTCAGGCACGATCTACACAGACCGGAATCGCGCGACTGGCGGTGTGACGGCTGGCGGTAGCGCCACCGGAACTGGGGACCAGAGCACCTCGACCACAATCGACGCTTACGGTGCCACCGACTCGATGGGTTCGACCGGCGAAGTCTACGGCGACGCGACGGCGAACTCGACCACCCCGGCTCCAAACTGATTGGCGACGGTGACGGAAGCGGAGTTCAACCGCCTCCGTCTCGTCGATAGAGGCTCTGATGACAGCGCTACTTTTCGCTTTGGCAGTAGCGGCAAGCCCTCAAGGGGAGTGCCGCGAAATTCACTATCACGCGGACGGCACGCGCGAGGAGCGGTGGGTGTCCGCAGATGAGGCAGATGCGGTGAGTGCAAGCAGCGTCAGCAGCCGAGCTCATGAACAGGGCGGAGGAAGCGTCGGCGCACATAGCTCAGTCAGTGCGTCCTCAAGCGCCACCAGTAGTCGTTCTTCCGCAACCAGCAGCACCGAGCGCTCGGGTGAGAGCCGCTCGGTCAGCGTCGTTCGGGACGAGGAGGGCTGCAGGATAACGATTGATGAACGTCCTGCTCGATGATCCGACACTTGGGAGATAAAAATGAAGCCTTTGATGATCACTGCCTCGGCGGCTGCGCTGTGCTTTCCTGCACTGGCTCTCGCACAGAACGCGCCGGTGACGGGCACGGCCGCAGGTACTCCGGCCACCGGCGACGTGTCTGCCTCGACGACAGGCGCTGCGCAGGGCACGGATGACAGCGTTGGTGTATCGGGAACCGCTGACGCGCAAGCCGCGGATGGCGGCACGGCGCGCACTACCGGGAGTGCCCGATTCAACCAGAACATGGCGATGCAGCGGTCCACTGCTACGGCAAACGATGACGATGAGCGGGCGCGTTCCTCCAGTCGCAGCAAGGCAAGCCGGAATGGCGCGGACATGTCGCATTCCATGTCGATCTATAAAGAGCGTGGCGAGAAGCCGATGGTCTCACGTGAGCACGAGGTGACCACTCCCAAGGAGAAAGCCCTGGCTGCAGACCAGCAAAACTGATCGACCGTCTTTCAGCTCCATTGTGAATCCGGGGGCTTATCCGCAAGAGTGCAGGGCGCTCCCGCGGATGAGCCCCCGCCTCATTAAATTTGGCACTCGCTCAGTTTCGATATAGAGGCCTGCCGGCGCGCCACGGTCCGATGGCGTTAGATGGGGAGGAACGCTTTGGCAGTTTGGAGTGACGCGGCGCGAGCAGAGTTCGCCCAGCATTGGCGGATGATCATGGCCGCAGCGATCGGGTTTTCGTTCACCTCCGTCATCACAGCTGCCACTGGACTGTTCATCGAGCCTATCAGCCGCGAATTCGGCTGGAGCCGCGCCCTGGTGTCTTCGGGGGTGTCGATCACGGCAATTCTCACGTTCCTGGGCTCCCCGCTGTTCGGCACATTTATTGACAAGTGGGGCACGCGCCGGATGGCCATACCGGGGCTCGCCCTGATGGCCTTGGTGATCGCCTCCCTGAGTTTGCTGACTGGTTCTACCTGGCAGTGGTTCGCGGTCTGGACGGTGTATGGCCTTGCCGCCTTGGCGACGAAATCAACGGTCTGGACGGCTGCCGTAAACAGCACTTTTACTGCAGGTCGCGGGCTCGGTCTGGGTCTTGTCCTGTCGGGCAGCGCGTTGGCTCAGGCGGTTACGCCGCCGCTTGCGGATTTTCTGATCAAGAGCTTCGGCTGGCGTAACGCTTTCGTATGGCTTGGGCTCGGCTGGGGTACCATTGCAATCCTGCTGTGCCTGGCGTGGCTCCGCGACGGATACGACATAATTCGACGTGCGCGAGAGGCTGCGGGGGCGAACGGATCGGCAGCGCCGCTCATGGACGTTCCCGGCCTAACGGTCGCGCAGGCGTGGCGCGATCCTGACTTGTGGCGGATAGCCATCTCCACCTTCATCATCATGACTGCCACGATCGCCCTTGTGGTGCACCAGATACCGATCCTTGTCGAAGTGGGCGTCGATCGCACGACTGCCGCAGCGTACGCGGGACTTGCGGGTCTCGTCGGCATCGTCGGAAAGCTGGTAACGGGCGCATTGCTGGACCGCTACTCGGCTCGCTGGGTTGGCGGTCTGACTATCCTGGCGACGTCGACGACGTACGTGCTGCTGCTGTGGCCCGGGGCACCGACGCTTGCCATCGTGGCGGCCATGATGATCAACGGCTACGCGGGTGGCACGAAGCTGCAACTCGTCGGCTATCTTACCGCCGCCTACACCGGGATGCGAAAGTTCGGCACGATCTTCGGCGCGATGGCGAGCCTTATTGCGGCTGGTTCAGGTCTGGGACCCGTACTCGGCGGCTGGATACACGATAGATGGGGTACCTATGAGCCGCTCCTGTGGGGCGCTTTTGGCCTGACCCTGGTCAGTTCGCTGCTGCTGTTCGGACTGCGGGCCTACCCGGTCTGGAGCAAACCGGAAGGCGCTGCCGCAC
Source organism: Novosphingobium rhizovicinum (assembly GCF_040813635.1). Lineage (NCBI taxonomy): Bacteria > Pseudomonadati > Pseudomonadota > Alphaproteobacteria > Sphingomonadales > Sphingomonadaceae > Novosphingobium > Novosphingobium rhizovicinum. The sequence continues at coordinate 17,424 of NZ_JBFNXR010000053.1, forward strand.
CGGCGTGACCGGCGCCGCTTCGGCGGCGCGCGGTCTCACCTGAGTTCGCTAGTCGCGCGCCAGAAGCAGCGCAGCGGCGAGGGGGCCCCCGCCTGAGGTTGCTACGGCAACCTTGGGGTCTCCGGGGATCTGGCGCTCTCCGCCTTGTTTGCGGAGTTGAGTCACAGCCTCATGCGCGAAACCGAAGCCGTGAAGGCGTCCGGCACCGAGCTGCCCGCCAGCCGTGTTCATCGGTAGCTCACCGTCCCGCGCGATGCGCGTGCCACCTTCGATGAATTTGTGGCCTTCGCCTTTTCCGACAAAGCCCAGTCCCTCAAGCCAGGTGATAGGCAGGAATGCGAAGCCGTCGTAGAACTGCACTGTGTCGACGTCATCGACCGTGTAGTCGGTGCGCTTCCACAGATCGGCGCCCGTCTCGTACGCGGCGGGCCATTCCACCTGGTCCCAGGAGTAGCGGTCTACCGATCCAGAGGTGGCCGCGATGCGGATGGGCGTCGCCTTCACTTCGTCCAGCGCGTCACCCGCCGAGACGATGACGACAGTGGAGGCATCGGAAAACCGGTCGCAATCGTACAGGCAGAGTGGCGACGAGATCATGCGAGCGTTCATGTACTTGTCGAGCGTCAGCTCTTCCTTGGTGATCGCCCGCGCCCGCGGATTGAGCATCGCGTTCTTCGATCCGTTGATCGCGATCTGGCCCAGTTGCTCTCGCGTCATGCCGTAGCGATGTACGTGGCGCGCTGCGTACTGCGCCGTCCAGCATGCTGCCGACGTGGCCCAAAAGGGGCTGGTCCATTGCGAAGGCCCCGTCACGGTATCTTGCTTCATGCCGGCCATGTACGTGCCGGGATCCGCCATTCCGCCAGCCTCGTAAACGGTGCGGAAGCACAGGACGTGACGGCAGATACCTTCCTTGACCGCCCAGGCTGCCATGGCGATTGCTGCGAGCTGCGCAGGCAATTCCATGCCTCCCAGCTGCCACTTGGACTTGATGCCAAGTGCCTCGATCACATCGTCGGTTCCTACCGGCGAGAACGCGAGATAGCCGTTGGCTTTGCCGGGATAGGAGAACACCGCGTCGATCTGATCGAACGTGAGGCCCGCGTCGGCGACCGCCTCCTTGGCAGCATCAACCGTCAATAACAGAGGGTGGCGCGGCAACCGCACGCCCACTTCGGACTGTCCGATACCGGTGATGTAGGCTTCGCGCTTCGCCATTATGCTACCTTCTCGAACAGGGGATAGAAGACGCCGTCCTGCTCTTCGAAGACGACACGGACCTTATCGTCGAACTGTACCTCATCGACAGGCGAACCGACGATGTTCGTGGTCAGGTAGACGCCCGGCACGCCATCCAGACGCACGCGCGCGATGACGTACGGCACTTCAAGGTCCTTGGCCCATGGCTGGTAGTTGATCGTCATCGTGTCGATCGCGCCCGTGCCGCCGACAGGCTCTGGGACCACATTCTCAGACTGGCAGTGGCGGCATAGAAGCTTTGGCGGATGCGTGTACTGACCGCAGTCGTGACAATGGACGATCAGCAGCTTTCCTTCCGCGCCGCCGGTCCAGAATGCGCGATTTTCCTGGTCAAGCTTGGGCTTGGGCCGTGGTGGATTCATGGCGATGTCTCTCCCTGACTTGGCGCGGACAGTCAGAGCAGGGCGGACCTCTCGTCAAGGCCTCTGCCACCGGTGCGGCAGATTGATCGTGCCAGCGGAGCTTGCCTCGGCCTGTTTCGGCCGCTGGATGCGAAGTCCTACCCGGAAGACGCGAGGAACGATGTGAGGTCGCGAGCGACCTGGCCGGGCTTCTCCAACGGCAGCATGTGCCCCGCATCCTGATAGTCAATCCTGCGCAGGTGAGCCACGGAGCCGGTAATCAGATCCGCCATCAGCTGGAAGTCCGGCAGGTCATGCGCGCCTGTCAGCAGGAGCGTGGGATGCGCAATCTCGTGCAGGTGTTCGACCATCGGAAGTTCATCGCGCTGATCATCGCGGATCCATTGCTCTCCCGGGAATGCTTCGATGGCGCGTCGTAGCTCGTCGCCATGACCTGTCAGGCGCGCGCTTTCGAAAAGGGGGTGTGCCCACCAGAGTCGGCGCGCGCCGTCCATATCCCCAGCGCGTGCCTTGCGGCCAATGGCTTTCCACAACTCGATCCATTCCGCGCTCCACGACCAGGCTGCGAGCATGGGGCTGACGAGTGCAACTCGCCTAACCCGGTCCGGAGCGCGGAGCGCCGCGCCCAACACCGTCGCTCCACCCAGCGAGACCCCGCACAGGTCTGCCCTCTCGACTATGAGCGCACGGAGCACCGCCAGGAGATCCTCGGCATGGGAGAAGGGCGCCCCTGCCTCTGCCGTAGACTCTCCGAATCCGCGCTGGTCATAGATGATGATCGGCCATTCGGGCGGCAGTGCCTCGATGACTGGCCGCCAGTCCTGGCGTGAGCCGCCGAACCCGTGAACGAGGACCAGCGGGTCCCGCATCGCGCCATGCCGCCGCTGCCCGACGATCCGGGCGTCCTGCGTTTCAATCGCGAAGGGTTCCAAGCTTAGTTCCAACAGGGAATATGCCTGGCTTACATCAGTTCGGCGAAGCCGCCGTAGCGGCCGCGATGGAACAGCATGGGATCCTCTTCGCGGGTGGTCTCGAGCCGCAGGACTTCACCCATCACGAACCAGTGATCGCCGGCCTCCGTTACAGAGTAGAGCCGGCACTCTATGCTGGCGATCGCGTTGGCGATGATCGGCAGCTTGTGTTCGGACAATGCATATTCCACGCCAACGAACTTCTGGTCTCCCTTCGCTCCCACAGCACGGCAGACATCTTGCTGATCGCTGCCCAGAACATTCACGCAGAAGTGCCCTGCTGCCTCGATCAAGGGCCAGGATGTCGATTTTCTGTCGGGAAAGAAGCCGACCAGGGGCGGATCGAGCGATACGGAGGTGAAGGTGCCAACGACCATCCCGGCAGGCCGGTCTTCCTCACCCATAGCGGTGATGACGCATACGCCGGTCGGATAGCTGCCAAGCACCTTGCGGAAATCTGCCGGATCGATCGTAGTCTGCGTCACTTATGGTTCCTCTTACGTGGGCTTGGTGTTCGATATTGCAGCATCTCATTCGCCATATCGACAGCGATGTTGCCCGGTAAGATGGCAGGAGCGGGCTCCATTGCCAATCCATTCGGTGTCTTGCGCATGAATGAAGCAGTCCGTCCCGCAACGCTGCGCGGTTGCGGGGCGGGCCATGTGTGTTCCAGCCGTGGCTTTAACTGCGCGGTTAAAAAGGGAGTTGCGAGCGGCGGCGGGAACGTGCAGTGAGCGGTAGACCATTGGACTGCGAGGGCTCCGCGCGACCGGTTTGCGCCGCCCCACACCAGCCTGGAAGGGATGACAAGCATGGCCACCGTAGAAAAGACCGCCGATACTTCTGTCGCCGACGAGGTCGCCGAGCTGATTGCACGCTCGCGCAAGGCGCAGGCGCAGATCGAGAACGCTACGCAGGAGCAGGTTGATCGCTGGATCCGCGGGATGGTCTATGCAGTGGCCAAGCCCGGCATGGACGAAGAGATCGCGCGTGAGACTGTGGAGGAAACGCAGCTCGGCAACTACGAAGGCAAGTTCAAGAAGATCTCTGTCAAGACGCGTGCCGCTCTCATGGACATCATCGATGACAAGTCGGTGGGCGTGATCGAGGAGATCCCGGAGCGCAACATCGTCAAGATCGCAAAGCCGGTCGGCGTCATCGGTGCGCTCTCGCCGTCGACAAACCCTGAGGCGACGCCGGTGATCAAGGCGATCTGCGCCATCAAGGGCCGCAACTCGATCATCATCTGCCCGCACCCGCGCGCCAAGTTCGTGAATGCGAAGATCTGCAACCTCATGCGCGACGCGCTTGAGAAGCTGGGCGCTCCCGCCGATCTCGTGATCCCGATTGAGCAACCCTCGGTCGAGCGTACCAACGAGGTCATGAAGCAGTGTGACCGCGTGCTCGCCACCGGCGGAACGCCGATGGTGAAGGCTGCCTACAGCTCGGGCACCCCCGCACTCGGCGTTGGCGTGGGCAATGCCGTGATCACGGTCGACGAGACGGCCGATCTGGACGACGCGGCCGAGAAGATCCTGCTCTCCAAGACGCTCGACTATGCGGCTTCGTGCTCGTCGGACAACTCGGTGATCCTGCTCGACGCGATCTACGACAGCATGCTCGAGAAGCTGAAGGCCAAGGGCGGCTTTATCATAGAGGGTGAGAACAAGACCAAGCTGCAGAACGCAATCTGGGAAGATGGCGAGCACATCAACGCCAAGGTCGTGGCGCAGTCACCGCAGTTCATCGCCGACTATGCCGGTTTCCAGATCCCGGAGGGCACCGCGTTCTTCATTGTGCCCGAGATCGGCCACGGCAAGGAGCACCCCTTCTCCGGTGAGAAGATGACCGTCACCATGGCGCTCTACCGGGCCAAGGATCTCGATGAGGCTATCGACCTCACCAACGCGATCCAGGCGTATCAGGGGCAGGGCCACTCTTGCGGCATCTACTCGACCAGCGATGAGAACATCATGAAGCTGGCCGCGCACACCAAGACCAGTCGCGTCATGGTCAATCAGCCGCAGTCTGCTTCCAACTCGGGCAATCTGTGGAACGGCATGCGCCAGACCTTCTCGCTGGGCTGTGGCTCATGGGGCGGTAACGCCACCAACAACAACGTTTCCTGGCGGGACCTCATCAACGAGACCTGGGTCTCCAAGCCTCTCCCGACGCCCAAGGCGCTGCCGACCGACGAGGAGCTGTTTGGCAGCGATATCATCAAGGCTGTAGGCTGAGGCTTTCGTGGCAGCGGGAAGGCGGGCGCGTTCCTGTCCTTCCCGGACCGCGGAGGAGAGAACTGATGAACCGAACGATCACACTCGCATCCATGGGTGTGGCGCTTGTCTTGAGCGCATGCTCCGGTAACTCGGACGGACCCGAGCCTGACAACAGCAGTGCTGCCGTCGAGGCGCCGGTTGAGACGGTCTCGCGAGTGGGCGAAGGTGCGCCACCACCTGCTCCCGATGGAGCGGCAGAGGCGCCTGTTTCCGAAGAAACCGCTCCGGCGGCTGAGATTCCGGAGCAGATTCGTGGGCGGTGGGGGTTGGTGCCCAAGGACTGCACCAGCAACTTGGGCGATGCCAAGGGCCTGCTCACCATCTCGGCCAAGCAGCTCAAGTTCTATGAGTCTGTCGCGAAGCTCGGCCCGATCAAGGAGGCGGACGAAACCCGCATTCGCGCCACTTTCGACTACTCGGGCGAGGGGCAGAGCTGGACTCAGGACGTCGTTCTGGAGGTGCAGGATGACGGCAAGACGCTCATCCGACGCGATTACGGCCAGGACGCCTTGCCCGGCCCGCTTAAGTACACCCGCTGCACCTGATTGCGGCACAGGGGGATAGATTCATGACTGATCAGTTTGCTCTCACGGACGACCAACTCGCGATCCAGGAGACCGCGCGCAAATTCACAGCCGACATGATCACGCCGTTTGCGGCGGAGTGGGACGAAAAGCACCACTATCCGGTCGATGTCTGGAAAGCGGCAGGCGAGCTGGGCTTCGGCGCGATCTATGTGTCCGAGGAGAGCGGCGGCATCGGCCTTGGCCGGCTTGAGGCTGCCTTGATTATGGAAGCGATGAGCTACGGCTGTCCCGCTACCAGCGCTTATATCTCGATCCACAACATGGCTGCGTGGATGATTGATACCTTTGCAGGGCAGGAACTGAAGGAACGCTATCTTCCGCAGCTTGTCACCATGGAGAAGATTGCCAGCTATTGCCTTACTGAGCCGGGCTCGGGTTCGGACGCGGCTGCGCTCAAGACGACAGCCCGCCTGGATGGCGATCATTATGTCCTGAACGGGACCAAGCAGTTCATCTCGGGCGGCGGCTATAACGATGTCTACGTCGTGATGGTCCGCACGGGCGAGCATAAATCGAAGGGCATCACTTGCCTCGTCCTGGACAAGGACACGCCGGGCGTCAGCTTCGGAGCGCCGGAGAAGAAGCTCGGCTGGAACGCTTCGCCAACGGCTCAGGTCATTTTCGAGGATGCTCGTGTGCCGGTTGCCAACCGCATCGGAGCGGAAGGCGAGGGCTTTCGCTTTGCCATGGCGGGTCTCGATGGCGGGCGCATCAACATCGGTGCATGCTCGCTTGGCGGAGCGCAGCGTTGCCTCGATGAAGCGATACAGTACGTCAAGGATCGCAAGCAGTTCGATCAGCCCATCGCTGACTTCCAGAACACCCAGTTCATGCTGGCTGATATGGCGACCGATCTCGAAGCGGCACGCGCACTTCTCTACATGGCGGCCGCGAAGATAACGTCGGGCTCGCCGGACAAATCGCGGTTCTCCGCGATGGCCAAGCGGCTGGCGACGGATAGCGGCTCCAAGATCGTCAACGATGCGTTGCAGCTGTTCGGCGGCTACGGTTACCTGAGGGACTATCCCATCGAACGCTTCTGGCGCGACCTGCGCGTCCACTCCATTCTGGAGGGTACCAATCAAGTTATGCGTATGATCGTCGGCCGCGATCTGCTGCGCCAGTGACAGCCGGAGTCCATGCGATGACCGATGAATTGCTCACGCGGCGCGAAGGGGTAGCCGGTTACCTTACGCTCAATCGTCCCAAGGCGATCCATGCTCTGACGCATGGGATGTGCACGGCGATGATCGATGCGCTCACCAGCTGGCGCGATGACGCCAATGTCAAGGCCGTCATCCTTGAGCATACTGAGGGCAGGGGCTTCTGTTCCGGCGGCGACATCAATCTGCTGCGCGATTCTGCACTCAACGACGAGGGGCAGGCCGGGCGGGCCTTCTTTTATGACGAGTACCGCCTCAATCACCTGCTCTTCACCTACGAAAAGCCGGTGGCCGCGTTCATGGACGGGATCACCATGGGCGGGGGCGTCGGAATCTCGCAGCCGGCACAGTACCGCGTCGCTACGGAGAACACGCGCTTCGCCATGCCCGAGACGGGAATAGGGCTGTTTCCCGATGTCGGAGGGGGCTGGTATCTGTCGCGGCTTGAGGGTCGGCTGGGGCAGTATCTGGCGCTGACCGGCGCGCGCCTGGACGGAGCGGAGTGTCTCTGGGCAGGTCTCGCGACGCACTACTTGCCGTCTGAAGCGCTTCCGGAAGCGAAGCAGCGTATTGCGGCGGGGCACGAGATCGGCGGCGTGCTTTCGGCTCTCGCAATCAAGCCGCCCGAGCCCAAGATTGCACCCCGCGCTGCGGCGATCCGCAAGCATTTTGCATCCGACGCCCTGGAAGACATACTCGCTTCTCTGGCGGCGGAGGACAGCGAGTGGGCAGCAAAGGAACTTGCGACCCTGCGGCTTAAGAGCCCGCAAGCCTGCAAGGTATCGCTCCGTCAGCTCGCGGAATCTGCGACGATGCAGAGCTTTGCTCAAAACATGGCCATGGAGTACCGCATCGGTGCGCGTGTGCTGGTTCTTCCCGACTTTGCTGAGGGCGTGCGTGCCGTCATCGTCGACAAAGATCACGCGCCCAAATGGAATCCGCCGACGCCCGAAGGCGTCACTCCCGATCAGCTGGACGCGATTTTCGCGCCGCTCCCCGCGAACGAGGAATGGAAACCACTATGAGTTCCCAAGCATCTTACGAAACCATCCTGGTCGAACAGAAGGGCGCGGTCACTTTGATCACGCTCAACCGTCCCAAGGCGCTGAATGCACTGAACTCGACGGTTTTGGCTGAACTGATCGATGCCTTCGCCAGGTTCGAGGCGGACAAGTCGCAGGGTTGTGCAGTCCTGATCGGTTCGGGCGACAAGGCATTCGCCGCTGGGGCAGACATCAAGGAGATGGTCGAGAAGCCCGGAGCAGACTTCTACTCGGAAGATTTCTTTGCCGGCTGGACGACGCAACTCGTCAAGTCCACCCGCAAGCCCTGGATCGCGGCCGTCAATGGGTTCGCTCTTGGCGGCGGGTGCGAACTCGCGATGATGGCCGACTTTATCATTGCATCGGACACCGCGAAGTTCGGTCAGCCAGAAATCAAGCTGGCGGTTGCTCCCGGCATGGGCGGCACGCAACGGCTGACCCGTGCGATCGGCAAGGCGAAGGCAATGGACATGTGCCTCACCGGCCGCAACATGGACGCTGCCGAGGCAGAGCGGTCTGGGCTCGTTAGCCGGATCGTTCCAGCCGACAAGCTGCTCGAAGAGGCTATGAAGGCTGCGGAGCAGATCGCGGCAATGCCGCCGCTTGCCGCGATGATGAACAAGGAGATGGTAAACATCGCCTTCGAGACGACCCTCGACACCGGCCTGCTGATGGAGCGTCGGATGTTCCAGATCCTCACTGCGACTGAGGACAAGACCGAGGGAATGACCGCGTTCGTCGAAAAGCGCCCGGGCGTCTGGAAGGGTCGCTGAAAACAGCGCAAGAATAGCTCTGGCGAGCCCTGGCCTCTGCCTTCTGGAGAGTGAGCAATGAAGATCGCGTTCATCGGCCTTGGAAACATGGGCGGCGGAATGGCAGCCAACCTCGTGAAGGCGGGCCATCAGGTAAACGCTTTCGACCTTTCTGAGGAGGCGCTCGGGCGGGCTCGCGAGAACGGTTGCGAGACTTTCAATGCCATCCCCGACGCTGTGCGCGATGCGGATGCCGTGGTCACGATGCTGCCGAACGGTGGCATCGTGAAATCGGTCTACACCGATGACGTGATCGGAAAGGCACCCCAGGGAGCTCTGTTTCTCGACTGTTCGACCATCGACCTGTCTACGGCTCGGGAGGTCGCTGCATCGGCGGAGGGCGCCGGCTACCAGATGGTAGATGCACCGGTCTCCGGGGGTATCGCCGCTGCCAACGGAGGAACGCTCACCTTCATGGTAGGCGGGAGCGAGGGGGCTTTCGAAAGAGCGAAGACGGTGCTTGAGCCGATGGCCAAGGCCGTCATCCATGCCGGCGCGATCGGCAGCGGACAAGTTGCGAAGATGTGCAATAACATGCTCCTCGCAATTCACATGATCGGTACGTGCGAGGCGCTTGCACTGGCCGGGAAAGCGGGGCTCGATCCGCAGAAATTCTTCGAGATCAGTTCCAAGTCGACCGGGTACAATTGGTCTCTGAATGATTACACGCCTGCTCCCGGCGTCGGCGCTGCAAGCCCGGCCGACAACGACTATCAAGGCGGCTTTGCATCGGCGCTGATGCTGAAGGATCTGCGCCTTGCGATGGAGGGGGCGCAAACTGCGGGCGCGACCGTCCCTATGGGCGAACACGCGATGAAGATTTACGAGGCCTTCGTCCAATCCGGTAACGGAAACAAGGACTTCGGAGCGATTTTCACGACACTTTAGTCAGAGTGCAACTCGCCTGCCGTGCTGCGTTCGCGGCTGGACGAGCTGCTCTCGCGGCGAGCAATCTCGAACTGCGGCAGTCGCATCCCCTTCGTGCGGCTGGTCAGGTGATAACGTCGGCACAGACTGCAGCGATACGCGCGAAGGGAAATTTGTGCCTTCGCCGCGTGGGCGAGCGCTTCGTTTTCGCTCTCGTACCGGCGCTTTTTGCTGCAGATGCCCAGCCTCGTGCGCATGCGCTGCTCAGCAGAGGAGGGCTGGGCCAAGCAGCGTTAGTATCTTCACGTCGATCGCGTAACCCTCTTCACGCCAGCGTTCGACGGCATCGGTGATCTCGCGCAGTGGCACTCGGTGCACGACGATGTCTTCACTTTCTACGCCGCCCCCGTCGCTGACCTTGACGAGGTCGTGAGCGCGCAGGAGCGTGAAGCTCTCACTGACCATGCCGGGTGAAGAAAAGAACTCACCGAGCACCTCCATGCGCCCCGGCCGGTATCCGGTTTCCTCTTCGAGCTCTCTCGCGCCAGCGAGTGCGGCGTCTTCGCCTTGGTTGTGGTCGTGATCACCCACCAGTCCCGCCGGCAGTTCCACACAGCGGCGGCCCAAGGGGACGCGGTATTGATCGACGAGAATGACGTGATCCTCATCATCAACCGCAAGGATGACCGCGGCGTGGATGCCCCGTGCCCGCCCAACGTACTCCCACCTGCCCCGGCGTCGGGTAGTGATGAACTTGCCCTGCCAGACGACTTCTTCGGGCGCATCGGCATCAGCAATATCGTTCATACTTCTATCAACCTGTCGGGTAGTTCGTTCACGTCGTCCTTCTGGCGAGGCAAGTGCTCTGCAAGGACGTTGCCTATGCGTTCGACCGCAGCGCACATGCCAGCGGCAACGTCGCCCTTTCGGACGTGTCCGAGAAGCGCCTCGAGCGCCTCGGCCCAGACACCCGCGTCAACCTTGCTAGCGATGGCGGCGTCGGCGAGAACCTCGGCACGGTGCTCTCGCATGGAGAGGTATATCAAAACTCCCGTGCGGCCCGTTGTCCGCTGCTCTGCCCCGATGCGAAATGCGCGCAAGGCTCGCTCATGCACACGGGCGGCCTTGATGGATCTGGGAATGAGCGCGAAGCGCAAGGCCGGTATCATCTGCAGTGCCAGCGTTGCACCGAAGGTGGTTGCCGCCAGCACGGCGGAGATCGTGAACAGTTCGCCCGGCGCCCACTCGTGGACCCATCCTCCAGCCAGCCACTCGATCCCCTGGAGATAGAAGTCGGGCGCGACTGCCAAGGTGGTAAGGATCAGGAGCGAGAGAACCGAAGCCCAAGCCAGAACGACGTCAGTGTAATCATCAGAGCGTTCGGCCAAGATCGTGACGATCTCACCAGAAGTGCCGGCCTCCGCTCGCGCGACGGCCTGGCTGACGCGAATGTGCTCGTCAGGCGAAAGGAACATAGGGGCACGCATGCTCACCAACTCCCACTTGCGCCGCCGCCGCCAAAGCTGCCGCCTCCGCCGCCAAAGCCGCCTCCGCCACCAAAGCCGCCTCCGCCGAAGCCTCCTCCGCCAAAACCGCCTCCGCCGCTGCCAAATCCACCCGGCATGAAGATGATCGGGGCTCCCCATCCGCGGCCTCGCCTGCGCCCGCCCATACCCGACGCGGCGCGCATGATCGGCAGGACAACAAAGAGCAGAATGAAGAGCAGCGGGATGAGGGCGCCCACAGAGATGTCGTCACTGGTGTGCCGACTTTGCTGTTCAGCACGCGCGGCGATCTGCTGCGCTTGCTCAGGGGGAAGCGTCAGCTGCTGGATGATGGCATCCGCTCCAGCTTCGATACCACCGGCCATATCGCCGGCCTTGAACCGCGGCAGGATCTGCTGGTTGATGATGAGAAATCCCATTCCGTCAGGCAGCACACCTTCAAGCCCGTACCCGGTTTCTATCCTGAGCTTCCGCTCATTGGGAGCCACGATCAGCAGAACCCCGTCGTTGCGCTCCTTGTCGCCGATGCCCCAGGCCCGGCCCAGCTGGTAGCCGTAATCGGCAATGTCGTAGCCTTGCAGATCCGGAATTGTGGTTATCACGAACTGGCGTTGCGATTGCTGCTCGAGCGTCTCGAGTTTTTGAGTCAGCCGGGCCTCGATATCATCAGGGATGATGTTCGCAGCATCTGTCACACGACCGGTCAGCTCTGGAAACTGTGGCTCAGCCAGAGCCGGCGAAGCCGCAGCCAGAGCCAAGTAACCCAGCAACCCACCCAGTAGAGCTTTCATAAGCACCGTCAGACGCGCCGCCGGTTCACATCTTTCCCTCAAGGCTTGGGGCGACCTCTGCACCCGGCGTCACCGCCTGGTAAGGCACCATCGCTTCCGCACCTCGCAGCCGCGCACCGATCATCGAGGGAAATGTGCGAACCTCGGTATTATAGTCCTGCACGGCGGCGTTGTAATCGCGAATGGCAACACGGATGCGGTTCTCCTGCCCTTCAAGCTGGGTCTGGAGCATCTGATAGTTCAGAATGGACTTGAGGTCGGGATAGCGCTCGACGCTCACCAGCAGGCGTCCGAGGCTTTGCCCGAACTGCTCCTGCGCCGCTTGAAACTGCTGCATCTTTGCAGGATCGGTCAGGTCCTCACCACTCACTTGCACAGAGGTGGCCCGCGCCCTTGCGTCGGCCACTCCGGTGAGGATCTCCTTCTCCTGCTCGGCCGCTCCCTTAGCTACCGCAGCGAGGTTCGGCACCAGATTTGCGCGCTCCTGGAACGCGGCTTGCACGTCTGCCCATTTTGCCTTCGCGGCTTCCTGCTTCGTCGGCACCGAGTTGAATCCGCAAGCAGCCACGCTCAGGGCAGCCACAACGACGAACAACGCCTTGACGGTCTGTGGCAGGCGCGCACGCGACGTGAACAATGGCGACATCAAGCAAATCCTCCGCTTCGGGCGCCGCACCGGACGCCCTACCTCTGGGCCATAGATAGCGAGCGGCGCAGTACACGCAAGCCGACTGCTCAGCTTGCCTGCCGTTTGACGCTGGGGCAGGAGGCCACCAGTGTTCCGTAATGGCGGAGAGCGGATGTGACGCTACTGGACGAGTTCAAGAAATTTATCGCCCGCGGCAATGTGCTGGATCTGGCTGTCGGTGTCATGATCGGAGGCGCGTTCGGTCGGATCGTCACCTCCTTGACCGAAAATGTCATTATGCCTGTTCTCGGATGGGCCTTTGGCGACATAGACTTCTCAAATTATTTCATAAGGCTAAGTCCGATTCCTGACGGCTACTCTGGGAGTCTCACGGACTTTGCGGCACTCAAGGCCGCAGGTGTCGCGATGATCGGCTACGGCGAATTCGTCACTCAGATCATCAACTTCCTGATCATAGCTGCGGTGCTCTTCATGCTGTTGCGCTCCGTCAATCGTTTGATCGACCGGCTTGAGCTTGAAAAGAAAAGGGCCGCAGAGACGGAGAAGGCGCCGGAGGTCACGACCGATCCTCAGCTCGATATCCTGAAGGAAATCCTCGCCGAGCTTAGAAAGTCCGAGAAGCCGGGGGCATGAAGAGGGTGGGTAAATAATTGGTGGTGCGCGCCGGATAGAGAGGCTTCACATTGCGGCTTGGTCGCCTATATAGGGGTCTGCCGGTCTTGGCCGGCTATGGCGATAAACTGCAGCGTGCAATTAGGCGCAGCGGACCCGGGGGCAGTACCCGGCGGCTCCACCACCTTCCTCGTTGTCGCGAGGGAAATGACGGGGCCGAACCAGGATCGACGTGTGTTGAAAGACGTTGTTTTCGCCCGGGCTGAGTAACCCGTTCAAGGCTCAAAACTCATAAGTGCCAACGACAACGAAGCACTTGCTCTCGCGGCGTAATTCTAGGGGCTAACGCCCTGAAGTTACAAAGTTAGAACGCGGTTGGGCCCACCGGGCAACAGAAGCGGACTCCAGGGGTTCGGGGTGTACCTGGCAACAGAAACACCCCACTTTCTTGACGTATCAGCGCCTACGGGTTTCGACCCGCATGAGAGTGCAGGGGCATTTGGCCTTGGCGCTCACATCGCAGGCTACGCGCCCGCGCGGCGCGCGTCTTGGCTATCTGTCCCTGTCTTTTCGCGCCCTGCCTTTTCGCGCGCGGCAGCCGCCTGCTCGTACCGCAGGCAGTCCAGGATTTTCGCTCCGGCAAGGAAGACCGCACCGGTACACGCCAGGAACAGCAGCTTTCCACCGACGCCTGGGAAGCGCGTCAGATAAACGCTGCCGCGTTCAACCGCACCTACGGCAAGCGCGTAGATGATGAGGAATGCCTCCCAGCGGGTTTTGATGACAAAGAGGCGTGCAATCTTCTTCCGCATCACGATCCTTCCGTGTCGCTGATGAAGCAACAGCCGTGCCAAGGACGGGTTCCCGCCCTTTCGATCGGTTAAGAGCAGGTTGCCTGTAAAGGTTTCCGACTGGTTATCACGAACCGTCGCCCTTCCAAGCCTCTCGCCAGAGTTGCCAAGTGCGCGCCCTTCAGTCATAGCCCGCACGTTCCTTCCCCAGGGTATCATCGGTGTTCCACTCAAGCTGCGCCCTCCGGCGCGCAGCGAAAATGGTTGCGAGGACGTAATGGCGAGCAGAGTTGATCGGTGTGGACTTCAAGTCGATACTGCCTTGGCGGATTTCATCGAAACGGCGGTTCTCCCTCCTATTCAGCAAGATCCGGATGCGTTCTGGTCCGGATTTGCAACGCTGCTTCAAAGCTTTGCGCCCCGTAATCGTGCGTTGCTGGAGCGACGTGACGAGCTTCAGGCACAGATCGATGCGTGGCATGTGAGCCGCGCCGGCAAGCCGCTCGATCAGCTTGAATATCAGGCCTTCCTGAAGGAAATCGGCTACCTAGTTCCCGAGCCGGATGCGTTCACGGTGGCAACCCAGGGCGTCGATCCCGAGATTGCCACGATGGCGGGACCGCAGCTCGTCGTGCCGGTGCTGAATGCGCGCTTTCTGCTCAACGCCGCCAACGCGCGCTGGGGCAGCCTTTATGACGCATACTACGGTACGGACGCGCTCGACGCAGAGCCTGCTCAGGGCAAGGGCTACGATCCCGTACGCGGTGAGGCGGTCATCAAAGCGGGGCGTGCTTTCCTCGATAAGGCGGTGCCGCTCGCCGGTGCGTCGTGGGCTGATGTCGATGACGTGTCAGCCGTGTCGCTTGCAGATCCGGCGCAGTTCTGCGGAACTACAGAGAAAGGCCGCCTCTTCCGCAGCAATGGCCTCGCGATTGAGGTGGTGATCGACGCCTCCCATCCGATTGGGAGCACCGATCGCGCGGGCGTCGCCGATATCGTTCTGGAGGCGGCGCTCACCACCATCGTCGATCTCGAGGACTCGGTGGCGGCCGTGGACGCTCAGGACAAGATCCAGGCTTATTCCAACTGGCTCGGTGTGATCCGTGGCGATCTGACGGACACGTTCGAGAAGGGCGGTCAGACGATGACCCGCGCCCTCGCTGCCGACAAGACGCTGACCACTGTTGAGGGCACCCGTGTCACTCTGCCGGGGCGCAGCCTGCTCTTCGTTCGAAACGTCGGCCACCTCATGACGAACCCCGCTATCCTGCTTGCTGACGGGTCCGAAATCCCTGAGGGCATCATGGACGCCGTGATCACAAGCGCGATCTCGGCGCAGGACGTTCGCGGTCTCGCCAAGTTCGGCAATAGCCGCGAAGGCAGCATCTATATCGTCAAGCCGAAGATGCATGGTCCTGAAGAGTGCTCGTTTACCAACGACTTGTTTGACGCTGTTGAGGATCTGCTTCAGCTTTCCCGTCACACCCTGAAGGTCGGCGTCATGGATGAGGAGCGTCGCACCAGCGCGAACCTTGCCGCCTGCATTCACGCGGTGAAGGATCGCATCGTCTTCATCAACACCGGCTTTCTCGATCGGACGGGTGATGAGATCCACACGTCCATGCGCGCAGGCCCGATGATCCGGAAAGGTGCGATCAAGAACAGCACCTGGATCCAGGCCTACGAGAAACGCAACGTCGCCATCGGCCTGAAGCATGGTCTCTCCGGCAAGGCCCAGATCGGCAAGGGAATGTGGGCTGCGCCTGACCGCATGGGTGCGATGATGGTGGAGAAGGTCGGCCACCCGAAGACCGGCGCCAACACGGCATGGGTGCCATCGCCCACGGCGGCGACGCTCCATGCCATGCATTACCACGACGTGGATGTTTTTGCGGTACGTCAGGACAAGGCTAGCGAGGCGATCCCCGGCCTGGATGAGTTACTTGCGATCCCGCTGGCGGAAGGCGTCAACTGGTCCGAGGACGAAGTGCGCGAAGAGTTGGACAACAACGCCCAAGGCTTGCTCGGATACGTAGTGCGCTGGATCGATCAGGGCGTCGGCTGCTCGAAGGTGCCGGACATCAACGATATCGGTCTCATGGAAGATCGCGCCACCCTGCGGATCTCTAGTCAGCACATGGCCAACTGGCTGTTGCATGGCGTTTGCAGCCAGGAGCAGGTGATGGACTCGCTCAAGCGCATGGCCGCCAAGGTCGATGCGCAGAATGCCGGCGACCCGTTGTATGAGCCTATGGCCGGGAACTGGGACACGTCGCTGGCCTTCCAGGCTGCTTGCGATCTCGTGTTCAAGGGCGTGGAACAGCCCAACGGCTATACCGAGCCGCTGCTACATGCCTGGCGTCTCAAGAAAAAGGCTGCTGTTGCCGCCTGACCCTCTTCGCGCCTGACCTTTGGGAAGTTGCCCGGTTCAGCTCAGGAGCTGGGCAATCGCCACGAACTCGGCTACGCGCAATGTCTCTGCGCGGCGCTGGGGATCGATAGCGAGCTCCTCGAGAGCGTGGAGGGCGCCGGGCAGGCCTTTCAGGCTCTGGCGCAGCATCTTGCGCCGTTGTCCGAACGCCGCCTCGGTAACGCGCTCCAGCACACGCATGGACACGCCGGCCGGTGCCGCGGCGGGTTCAACGTGGACAATTGCTGACATGACTTTCGGCGGGGGAGTAAACGCGCTGCGATGCACCTTCATCGCGAGTTTTGCGTTTGAGCGCCATTGCGAGAGCACGGAAAGGCGGCCGTAGGCGCTGGTATCGGGAGCCGCGACGATCCGTCGAGCGACTTCCTCCTGGAACATCAGCGTGAGCGAGGTCCATTGTGGAGGCCATGCTTCTCCCGAGAGCCATCCGGTGAAAAGGGCGGTGCCCACGTTGTAAGGAAGATTGGCCACCACCGCATAGGGACCCGCGAAGAGCGTCGCCGGGTCAATCTTGAGGGCGTCGCCCTGAATTACGCGCAGACGGCCACTGAAGGCCTCTTCCACCTCTGCCAGTGCGGGCATGCAGCGGCGGTCCATCTCAATCGCGGTGACATGCGCCCCGGCTCGCAGCAGAGCGCGGGTCAGGCCGCCCGGTCCAGGCCCGATCTCCAGAACATGGCGACCCTCCAGAGAGCCGGGGACGCCGGCAATCCGGTCAAGCAGCTGCTCGTCGAACAGGAAATTCTGGCCAAGTGCCTTGCTTGCCGAAAGTCCGTGGCGGGCGATTACTTCCCGTAGAGGGGGGAGGGCGGACGTTGTCATCTTTTCGCGCGGTGCTCGGAACATTGCCCTGCCATGCGCAATGCCGCAATCGTCGCGCCGGCGCTCGCCTTACCAGAGCCAGCTATGCCGAAAGCGGTTCCATGGTCGGGAGACGTGCGGACGATCGGCAGCCCCAATGTCACGTTCACCCCCTGATCGAAGTCCAACGTCTTGATCGGGATCAGAGCCTGATCGTGGTACATGCATACGGCCACGTCGTACCCGCCCCGCTCATGGGCAGCGAACAAGGCATCAGCGGGGTGAGGGCCCGTGACTGCGAGCCCCTCGTCGCGAAGCAGGGCTAGGGCAGGACCGATCACATCGCGCTCTTCCCAGCCCATTCGTCCATCTTCTCCGGCGTGCGGATTTAGTCCAGTCACAGCGATGCGTGGCTGCACCAGGCCGAAATCGCGCATGAGCGACGCAGCTACGATCCGCACCCTGCGCACTATGAGCGCGATCGAGAGTAATCCTGGAACATCCGCAAGCGCAGCGTGTACCGTCAGAGGAACCGTACGCAGCGACGGGCCGGCGAGCATCATTACCGCATCCTCGCGCGGAGTGCCGCTGGCGTCGGCCACGAACTCGGTCTGACCAGGCTGTGTGAATCCATAGCGCGCCAGGTGCGACTTCGCGATGGGGCCAGTCACGACCGCGCTCGCAGCGCCTTCCACCGTCAGCGCAGCCGCACGTGTCAGCGATGCTATCGCCAAGCGTGCACCCGACTCATCAGGCTCGCCAGGGCGGTACTCGGCGTCATCGTGGCCCAACACCGGCAAGCCGCTTGAGAATGCCTCGTGCGCCTCGGCTTCGTGTTCGATCCTGATCACCGGGACTGCAATCGCACGCCGAGCCGCAGCGGCGGTGAGGACGCTCGCCCCACCGGTGACGAAGAAGGGAGGCAAGCGCTCGCTCTCCAGCCGAAGCCAGGCTTCGGCTATGAGTTCGGGCCCCACTCCGGCCGGATCGCCGAGCGATACCGCTATCGGCTTTGGCCGGGTCATCGGGCGGTCAGTTGTACTCGATCACCGCGTCGCGGCGAAGATCGCGCAGGTACATCTGAGCCCGCTTGTTGATGCGGTCATCCTCGATCTGAGACATGACCTGATCGAAGTTCGGACCGGACGCGCTAGCGGGATCGTCCCGGCCGCACAGCATCAGCACGCGAACGCCGTCGTCGATGGAGCCAAACGGTGGTGACGTTTCACCCACGTTGAGCGAGAGAACCGCATTCTGCAGCGGCCCCGGAAGGTCTCGGGCACGAACCTGATCGTTGGCCACCACTTGCGCGCCAAGCTTTGCAGCGACTTCGTCCACCGCGCCACAGCCCTTGGCGGTTGCCATGGCCTGCGCAAAGTTGCGAGCCTTTGCCGTGGCTTGTGCCTCGCTCGTGCTGGATGGGAAGCTGATCGAGATCTGCTTCAACGCCAGCACCGCGTCACGCGGATCGGCGGTCAGAACCTTGCGCCGGTCGATCATGTAAATGATGGATAGGCCGCCCGGGACAGGCACCGGTCCCACAAGCTGTCCCGTATTCAGGTCTCGCGCGGCTTCGGCGAGTTCGCTGGGGAGCTGCGCCAATCGAATCCACCCAAGGTCACCGCCGACTGCTGCAGTCGATGCCTGGGAATATTGACGAGCGTAGGCGACAAAGCTGCCGCCCTTGCGCAGCTGATCGACAATGCGGCGTGCGTTCTCAAGAACCTGCTGCTGGTCCTCTTGCGTCGCGGCCAGATAGATCTCCCCGATCCGGTATTCATCCGTACCCTTGGCAGCCTCCAGCCGGTTCATCACTTCGCGCACTTCATCTTCGGAGACGTTGATGAACGGCGCGACGTTGCGGCTGAGCAGGCGCTGCCACGAGAGCTCTCCGCGGATTTGCCGCTTGAGAGAAGCAGGCGAGGAGCCAACCCGCTCCAGGTATGCGTCCATGGCGCCTGGGTTCTGGCCGAAATTCTGCGCCGCCACGCGGGCATAGGTCTGGTCGACTTCTTCCTGCTTCACCTGGATATCGGCCGCCTGAGCTGCCTGGATCTGCAGTGTCTCGTCGATCAGGTTGCGAAGGACCTGAAGGCGCAGCCGGGCGCGTTCTTCCTCGCTGACCTTGTTCTCGTTCGCAGCGAGAATAAGGGCCAGGCGGTGATCGACGTCCGTGCCGGTCACGACGGAGCCGTTCACCACTGCCGTCGCGCGCCGGACATTGGGGTTGTTCTCTGCGAAGAGCCTGATGTTCTCCGGGATGGAGATCTCCCCCTGCGCGTCGTTCTGTGCCACGGCAGCCGGCACGACAAGCATGGTCGCAAGACCGGCGATCGTGAGCGAGCCAGTCTTCAAGCCATTCCACATGCTGGTTTTCACCTTGTCTTCAATCCCGTTCTGGGCCGCGATGCCGCGGCCTTGTTCGCAGCTGTGCTCGTGCTGCGATGCCCCGCACATCTGTTCTGCACCTATGCGGCAGGGCGGCTTAACCGAAAATGAGCATGGCGGATAGCGCCATTCCAAGCCATCCACTGCCCCCTTCCTGGAATGACAGGCCGGGATGTCAGCGGAAGCCCAGGTTCTTCAGCGCGAAGTGGATCTGGAACGAGTTCCCTCTCCGGGCGTCGCCGGTTGCCTGATAGTCGCGCCGCCAGGTGACGGACAATTCGATGCAGTCGTCCTCGTAGGCGGCGCCGATCCGGGTGCGCAGAGGCTGGAAGCCGTCGGATCCGTAGATCGGATCGTCCTCGAGATTGGTCAGATTGACCACAGCCGAGCCGAAGATCGACCAATAGTTGGCGAACCCGGCGCGGCCTGCCAGCCGCACCTCCTCACGGTCGCGCAAGTCGCTGAGCGTGGGAGAAATGTCTCGGTTCAGTTTAGTGTACCCGGCTTCCACGTAGGTCCGGGTGCTGCCCACCGTGGCGTCGATTTCGTTGCGGCGCACAGCGAAGCTGTCCTTGTCGACGCGGTAGCGGTGGATCAGGCTGACGAAGTCACGGTATCGGACTTCGGTGCGGCCGACGATATCGGACACCTTGTTCGCAAGCCCTGTCCCATCGGGAAGGATCGAGGCGCGGTTGCTCAGCCTGATAGACTGTCCGACATTCGCCTTAACCCGCCAACGTGGCCGTTCGAACTGCCAGTCCACGCCATAGGTGAAGCGCACGCCGTCTTCGATCCGGTCATATCCGGGGAAGCGGTTGAGCGCGAACAGGTTGCTGTCCTCCAGGTCGACGGCACGCGCATCCTCGTTGGGTATGTCGAGGTTCGGCGTATCCGGCGTCGCTACCAACTGGACGCGCGGCGTAAGCACCTGCGTACCGCCGAACACGTTACCAACCAGCGGCCATCGAACATCGACCGCCGCCGTCGCGACACCGCGTCCCTGCCAGCCTTCTTCGCCGCGATAAAGGTCAACGGCAGTGAGCTCGTTATCGCTCGAGTGATAGACGTCCCCGCGCACAAGCCCGGTGACGGTCACCTCCTGGCCCCATTCGGTAAGGCGGCGTAGCGACCACTGAGTGCGGGCGAATGCGCGCTGTGTGTCCTGTCCATCGGCCCGAGTCAGTGCGAGAGTGTTCAACTGGGTTTCCACCGTGCCGCCCAGCACGGGATCGGAAAAGCGGTGGCGAAAGTCTACCAGCGGTAGAGCAACCGGGATCTGGCCTTGCTGCACCCCGACTCGCATGGTCTGAGTGCTCCATCCGGAAATCGAGAGATACGTGTTGCGATCGATCCGCTCCAATTCGACCATTGAGCGCAGCCGGTCATCGCGACTGATGTCGTAACGGCGAAGGAATGTCCGGTCGGTCGCACGGCGGATGGACGCGGTCAGGCTCCACTTGGGGTCGAACTGCAGCTTGCCGTTCGCGAAGATGTAGCCGCGAAAGTCGCGCTCTGTCCTTCGCTCGTCACCCGCGATGGGTATGCGACTGCTGGCGGTCGCATAGCCGGTGACCTGGTAGGCGCCTTTCTCCGTAAGGGCGCGATACTGCCCGGAAAGCATCGGCGCTGCTTCCGTGAAGACGTGAGCGGTGGCAGTCAGATCGCGGTTCTTGGCGATCTGCCAATAGTACGAGCCGGCGACCTCGATACCGTTGGAAGGCGAGGAGCGCAGGTCGGGCACGAGAAGGCCCGAAACGGAGCCGCCTTCCGTCGAGATGCGCAAGCCGGGCAGAGGAAGCTGGATGAGGTCGAACACTTCGAGCCTGGCACCCCGGAACGTGATCCGGCCAGCCGTATCGTCGTAGACCACTTCGCGTGCAGTCACGCGCCAGCTGGGCTCCTTTGGGCACCCGTCTGCATCCACCACAGCACAGCCGGTGTAAGCTGCCGAGTTGAGGATGACGTTGCCGTTCTCAATCCGCCGGCCTTTCAGCGCCGCAAGACGGCCGCCCTGCCGCAGAGCGATGAGCAGGTTCTCCATCGCACCGGTCTTGAGCTCGTCCGTCAGTTCCACCCGGTCCGTGAACAGCTGGTTGCCGTTCTCGTCGACCAGGCGGACGTTGCCGCTAGCAACGATCTGCCCGGTCTCCTGATTCCAGTTGACTGTGTCAGCTCGCACGGACTGGTCATCGCGGCGCAGCACGACATTGCCTGTCGCCGTCACATCTTCCGAGTCCTGCGCGTACTCCACCTTGTCGGCGGCGAAGGCGATCGGGATCTCTTCGCCGTCGGCAGGCGGAGGCGCGGGCGGCACCGGTGTGATCGGGTCGCCCGGCAAGGGGCGGCCAAGGTCCTGCGCTTCCGCCTGGGCAGGCAGGATCAATGCCGCCAGACCGGCTGCAAAGGCGCTCAACGGAAGGGGGCGCAAGCGGCGAGACGGAGCTTGCGGCGATGGCGGCAGAGCGGGGGGCATGGCTTGCCTATCGCATCGCCCGTGCCTAACTGCAATCCGCCGCTGAGCTAAACTGCAGCTTTGCGACGGCCTGCAGAATACCGCCCAGCTTTATACTATTTTCTAGGAGAGCGCATGAAGATCCAGTTCCTTGACGCGAGCGAGACGCCCAGCACTGGCATTCTCGTGCGCCCGGTCAATCAGGACGCCATGCCTGCGGAGCTGGAGTCGGTACTCGTCGAGGCGGCGCGGCAATCGCGCTTCACGGGCAAATCCGGCCAATTGTTAGAGGGTTTTGTCGAGCGTGATGGCAAGGTTCGGCGTGTTGCGCTTGTCGGGCTGGGCAAAGCCGAGGCTGATGACCGGACTGCATCGGTGGAGAAGGCCGGCGCTTCCATCGTAGCGAAATACCTGACGAGCGGAGAGCAGGCTCTCACGATCGATCTGGGCGGATCCGGCCTCGGGCTCGATGAAGCCATGGCGCTCTTGTTGGGAGCACGCCTGCGCGCATGGCGTTGGGACAGCTATCGCACGACACTGGGCGAAGACAAGAAGCCGAGCCTCAAGCAGGTGCAGGTGGCGAGTGCGCCTGAGGGAGCCGCTGAGCGCTGGCAGGTGGAGGAAGCGGTCGCCGCAGGAGCAGAGTTCACGCGCGAACTCGTGACCGAGCCTGCCAATGTGATTTACCCGGAGAGCTTCGTAGAGCGGTGCCGGGCGCGCATGGAAGGCACGGGCCTGAACGTACGCGCGCTGGACGAGAGCGAGATGCGCGCACTCGGCATGGGCTCGCTACTGGGAGTGGCGCAGGGCTCCGAGCGGGCGCCGCGGCTTCTGGTAATTGAGTGGAAGGGCGGAGAGCCCGGTGCAAAGCCGGTCGCGTTCGTCGGCAAGGGCGTCACCTTCGATACTGGCGGCATCAGTCTCAAGCCACCGGCTGGCATGGAGGACATGAAGTGGGACATGGGCGGCGCGGGTGCCGTTGCGGGAACCATGCTCACGCTGGGACTTCGGAAGGCCAAGGCGAACGTCATCGGCGTCTGCGGTCTGGTTGAGAACATGCCCGATGGCCGCGCGCAGCGGCCCGGCGACGTTGTCACCTCCATGTCCGGTCAGACCATCGAAGTCATCAACACGGACGCGGAAGGCCGGCTGGTGCTTTGCGACGCGCTGACCTGGGTACAGCGCGAGTACGCACCCGCGCGCATCATCGATCTTGCGACTCTGACCGGCGCCATCATTGCCTCGCTGGCGCACGAGTATGCCGGCCTGTTTTCGAACAACGATGCGCTTGCCGCCGATCTCGCCGCCGCGGGCGAGGCCACGGGCGAGAAGCTGTGGCGCTTCCCGATGGGGTCGGCGTACGACAAGCAACTGGAGAGCGCGATTGCCGATATGAAGAATATCGGCAGCCGCTTCGGCGGATCGATCACAGCGGCGCAATTCCTCAAGCGCTTCATTGAGAACGACACCCCTTGGGCGCATCTCGATATCGCGGGCACGGTCTGGGCCGACAAGCCGGGCGCGACCTGGGATAAGGGCGCGACCGGTTTCGGCGTACGCCTTCTCGATCGTTTCGTGCGCGACACGCTCGAGAGCTGAACCCCTCAGCGCGCCGTGAACCGCGTCGACTTCTACCAGCTATCGCGCGATCCGGTGGAACTCGCGCTGCCTTTGCTTGCACGCGCAACGCTCAAGGCCGGGGAGCGGATGCTGGTCGTCTCGAGCGACGAGGCGCAACTCGGTCGCGTGGGGCAGGGCCTGTGGGCCTTGCCTGACACGTTCCTTGCCAATGGCCGGGCGGGGCAGCCGCACGAGGACCGTCAACCCATACTGCTGTCGGACAGGTTGGAGCCGGCGAATGGAGCGCGTTTTCTCGCGTTGGCGGACGGCGTCTGGCGCGAGAGTGAGCAGCCCTTCGTTCGCACGTTCCTGATGTTCGATGACAGCACAGTCGCCGCCGCCCGCGATGTCTGGCGCATGCTGCGGGCCAGGGAAGGTACCGAGCGGCACTTCTGGAAGCAGGAGGGCGGGCGCTGGATTGAGGCGGGGTAGGGCCGCTTGCGGGGGCTCGCGTTCCCGGCTAGGGGCGCGCGCAACCAGAACAACAGATCTGCGCAAGGAATCTTAGAATATGGCGATTACCCGCACGTTCTCGATCATCAAGCCCGACGCCACCCGCCGCAACCTGACCGGTGCGGTCACCAAGATGCTGGAGGAAGCAGGCCTTCGCGTTGTCGCCTCCAAGCGCATCCAGATGAGCCGGGAGCAGGCAGAGGGCTTCTACGGCGTCCACAAGGAGCGCCCCTTCTTCAATGATCTCGTCACTTTCATGACGTCCGGCCCCGTGGTCGTGCAGGTTCTTGAGGGCGAAGACGCTGTGAAGCGTAACCGCGACATCATGGGCGCGACCAATCCCGAGAACGCAGAGCCGGGCACGATCCGCAAGGAACTGGCCGAGAGCATCGAAGCAAACTCGGTGCATGGCTCGGACTCGGAAGAGAACGCCAAGATCGAGATCGACTTTTTCTTCAAGCCCGAAGAGATCGTCGGCTGATCCTTTTCAGTCTCGATTTTCATGCAAGGCCGTCCCATCGGGGCGGCCTTTTGCATTTGATCCAGTGCGGATCACTAGGGTAAACTGCGAGGAAAGGAGACAGCGATGCAAGGCATGGGAGAGGCGGGCGAGACCTGCCCGTTCGAGTTCAATTTCGACCCCGCGACGTTCAAGGTGGGTGACACCGTAAGCTATCGTGTCACCGGCAGCTTGGATGGCTTTCCTTTCGCAGGCACATTGCTCGAGGTTCACGAGGACCATGTGATCATTGCAGGCGATCCCAACGATCCGAGCGTCCGCTACACAGGTACGCGTGAGAGCAGGCCGGTCGTCGATCACGCCCAGATTTGACGATTCGGGAGCGAGGCAGGAGCCTCTCCCTTGACAGGATGAACCATTTAGGTTAAGTGCCCCGGTCATCCGGCATGGCGATGTACAGCGCACATGCCGGTGTTTCGGGCCGGCGCCGAGGGCGAAGAGCAATGCGATGAAATCGCGGCTGCGTCCCCACAGCGCTTGCACCGGAGCGGTGCTTTACAA
>NZ_JBFNXR010000054.1:0-2500 GCF_040813635.1 Novosphingobium rhizovicinum
TGAATGGGTTTGATCGATACGAGTTACGCGCCTGCTTCAATGCCTGGCGACGTCCTACTCTTCCAACGCTTGAGCGTTAGTACCATTGGCGCTGTCAGGTTTCACGGCCGAGTTCGAGATGGGATCGGGTGGGTCACTGACGCTATGGCCACCAAGCAATGGAGCGGGCGCGTTTCGTATCGGGTTTTTAATCGATGTTTATCCGTGCATGTTCGATGTGTGTCTGGCTGGTTTCATCGTCCACCGACGCGTGCCTGCTGATTGGCAGGACTGTCGTTGATGGTGGGATTCTGCAAGCATGATCAGAGTGATTAGGACCGGTTAGCTCCATGCGTTACCGCACTTCTACACCCGGCCTATCAACGTGATGGTCTATCACGACTCGAAGATACCTAATCTTGAGGGAGGCTTCCCGCTTAGATGCTTTCAGCGGTTATCCCGTCCATGCATAGCTACCCTGCTGCGCGGCTGGCGCCACGACAGGTACACCAGAGGCATGTTCATCCCGGTCCTCTCGTACTAGGGACAACTCCTCTCAAGTATCGACGCCCACGGCAGATAGGGACCAAACTGTCTCGCGACGTTCTGAACCCAGCTCACGTACCACTTTAATTGGCGAACAGCCAAACCCTTGGGACCTGCTCCAGCCCCAGGATGTGATGAGCCGACATCGAGGTGCCAAACGATTCCGTCGATATGAGCTCTTGGGAATCATCAGCCTGTTATCCCCGGCGTACCTTTTATCCGTTGAGCGATGGCCCTTCCACGAGGGACCACCGGATCACTATGACCGACTTTCGTCTCTGCTCGACTCGTCAGTCTCGCAGTCAGGCAGGCTTATGCCATTGCACTCTTGCAGACGGTTTCCAACCGTCCTGAGCCTACCATCGCGCGCCTCCGTTACTCTTTAGGAGGCGACCGCCCCAGTCAAACTACCCGCCACAGAGGGTCCCAGCACCGGCTAACGGTGCGTGGTTAGACATCAGAAAACAACAGGGTGGTATTTCACCTATGGCTCCACGACAGCTGGCGCCGTCGCTTCAAAGCCTCCCACCTATGCTACACAGTTATTTCCTAATGCCACTCTGAAGCTGCAGTAAAGGTGCACGGGGTCTTTCCGTCTAACCGCGGGTACTCCGCATCTTCACGGAGAATTCAATTTCGCTGAGCATATCCTGGAGACAGTGGGGAAGTCGTTACGCCATTCGTGCAGGTCGGAACTTACCCGACAAGGAATTTCGCTACCTTAGGACCGTTATAGTTACGGCCGCCGTTTACTCGGGCTTCAATTCGGAGCTTGCACTCCTCCTCTTAACCTTCGAGCACCGGGCAGGCGTCAGACCCTATACGTCGTCTTGAAGCCGACTTAGCAGAGTCCTGTGTTTTTGCTAAACAGTCGCTACCCCCTGGCCTGTGCCCCCTCAACCTGCTTGCGCAAGCTGAGGGCCTCCTTCTTCCGAAGGTACGGAGGCAATTTGCCGAGTTCCTTCAGGATACTTCTCTCAAGCGCCTTGGTATACTCTACCTGACCACCTGTGTCGGTTTCGGGTACGGTCTATACGGTGGGGCTATTTCCTGGAACCACTTCGAAGCCTGACCAATCCAATAAGGTCAGACAACACACGTGATCCGTCACACACCACCAGGCCCACGAATATTAACGTGGTTCCCATCGACTACCCCCTTCGGGCTCGTCTTAGGGGCCGGCTCACCCTGCTCAGATTAGCTTTAAGCAGGAACCCTTGGTCTTTCGGCGAGAGGGTATCTCACCCTCTTTGTCGCTACTCATGTCAGCATTCGCACTTCCGATACGTCCATGGTCGGTTACCCTTCCACTTCACTCGCTTACGGAACGCTCCGCTACCGCGTGATCGTAAACGATCACACCCTAAGCTTCGGTGCATCACTTGAGCCCCGTTACATTTTCGCCGCAGGAACCCTTATTTAGACCAGTGAGCTGTTACGCTTTCTTTAAAGGATGGCTGCTTCTAAGCCAACCTCCTGGTTGTTTTGGGATTCCCACATGCTTTCCCACTTAGTGATGACTTGGGGACCTTAGCTGTAGGTTAGGGCTGTTTCCCTTTTGACGACGGACCTTAGCACCCGCCGTCTGTCTGCCGGACTAGACTCGATGGTATTCGGAGTTTGGTTAGGTTTGGTAGATCTCGCGACCCCCTAGCCCATCCAGTGCTCTACCCCCATCGGCAATCATCCGACGCTCTACCTCAATAGATTTCGCGGAGAACCAGCTATTTCCCGGCTTGATTGGCCTTTCACCCCTAAACACAACTCATCCGAGAATTTTTCAACATTCAACGGTTCGGTCCTCCAGTGCGTGTTACCGCACCTTCAACCTGGTCATGCCTAGATCGCCGGGTTTCGGGTCTAATTCATCGAACTCAGTCGCCCTATTCAGACTCGCTTTCGCTGCGCCTACACCTAACGGCTTAAGCTTGCTCGATAAATTAAGTCACTGACCCATTATGCAAGAGGTACGCTG